>NZ_JBNNSR010000006.1:0-75 GCF_050277925.1 Peribacillus sp. NPDC097264 | reverse complement strand
CGTCGCGCCAATGTCGCCAGTAGGTCCCGTGGCTCCAGTCGCGCCAATGTCGCCAGTAGGTCCCGTGGCTCCAGT